>NZ_JBEXVQ010000003.1:0-27610 GCF_040629405.1 Lentzea sp. NPDC005914
ACGTCACCGGTGCTGGCGACCAGCACGTCGTGACCCCCGGTCCGCAGTGCCCAGGCGAGCGGGATCATCGGAAACAGGTGGCCAAGCCCCGGCGATGACGAGAAAAGAACTCGCACGACTTCCTCCTTAGGAGTCTGTTGGCGAATGGTGTGGGTTGGTCGTGAGCGTGAGGGCATGAAGGTGGGGCTTCTGGTAATCGAGATGTACCACCAACTTGATCACCAAAAGCCCCAGGATGTCTGTCTACCGTGTTGAGGCCGCGAAGGCGAGTTGTGGCGTGTCTGGTTGCGCATGTCGTGACCGGACACGTCGGTATCCGTCTGATCTGACCGATGAGCAGTGGCAGGTGTTGGAGCCGCAAGCGCGGGCGGTCATGGCCGAGTTGCGCAAGAGCCCTGCCGGAGCGCCAATGAAGCATGACCTGCGTGCGATGGTGGACGCGATCGGCTATCTGACCCGCTATGGCATCGAGTGGCGGGCGTTGCCGGTCGACTTCCCGCCCTGGGAAGCGCTGTATGCGTTCTTCGAACGGTGGAGCGAACGGGGCCTGCCGCAGCGTCTGGTCGACCGGTTGCGGGGACGCATCCGGATCGCCTGTGGCCGGGCCGAGTTGCCTACCGCAGCGGTCATCGACGCCCAGACCGTGCGCGGTGCCGACACCGTGGCAGCCGACGGCGCCGGCCATGACGCGGGGAAGAAAACCAAGGGGCGTAAGAGAAACATTGCCACTGACTGCCTCGGACTCCTGCTAATGGTGACCGTCGCCTCCGGCGGCATGCAAGACCGCGACAGCGCCCACCGGCTGCTGGCACTGCTGCGCGAACACTTCTCCACCATCACCCTGGTCTGGGCCGACAGCGGCTACGCCGGACGCCTCGTCACGTGGGCCAAAGCCGTGCTGTGCCTGACACTCACCGTTGTCAAACGCACCGACGACATCAAGGGCTTCGTGGTACAGCCCCGCAGATGGGTCGTCGAGAGGACGTTCGGCTGGCTGACCCGCCATCGACGCCTCGTCCGGGACTACGAACGCCGACCAGAACACCACGAAGCCATGGTGTGGTGGGCCACCGTCACGATCATGACCCGCCGCCTAACCCGAGAACTCTCCGGCGACCAACCTCGCTGATCTTCACCGTGGTACTGCTCGCCGTCCTGGCCTGGCAGATGCGGTTGCAGCGGTACACGCCGATCGTGCACTGGCTCGCGGTCGTCGTGCTCAGCGTGACCGGGACCCTCTACACCGATGTCCGGACCGGCGACCTGCTGGCCATCGTGTTCGGGGTGTGGTGGGCGCGTGAACGGACGCTGTCCATTCGATGTCCGACATGGACTCCGCCGCGACGCGGATCGCCACCAGTCCTCGTGGGACAGCCCGGCCGGCAGTTGCCGTTCATGGCGTAGCACGGCAGCCAGGCGGTCGAGCACACCGTCGAGGTGTCCGGGCCAGACTGTCGAGCTCCTCGTAGCGCTGATGTCGGCCGAACCGGTCTGGCCGGCCTCGGCAGCCCACGCGGCGGACTGCACACTCATTGCACGCACAGGCCGCAATGCCCGCGATACCGCGAAGTGCAGCACGAAGCAGGACCCGACAACCACCATCGCGGCGAGCAAGGCGGTTCCCGCCGTCGCCGTCTCCGCGCAGCCTCGTATGTCGCCAGGTCTGTCGACGCGACCACCGTGACGATCGCTGTGCCATCGCGGACCACCCGCGCCGAGTAGAGGCGAATCGACCCCCGCCGAGTCGTGCGAACCAGGCGCTGAGGCCAGGCGATCCGCCAAGGCCTGCACGGGAGCGGACCCATTGCATCAAGTCCTGCCATCTTGGCCCTCGACACCGCGCCCGTCCGGCCGCCGACGATTCCCCGGCTCATGCATCGGGCGTCATGCGGGTCACGCGCTCGGTGCTGGCTGGGTGGTGACCATGGCGGCTGCGTACGGCTCCTGGCAGGCCGGCTGAAAGCGGTCAACTGAGCGTCTTCGCCTCGTTGACCAGCGCCACGGCGGCCAGCTGGGTGCCGACCTCCAGCTTGGTGAGCACGGATCTGATCTGCGCTCGCACGGTGGCGAGCGAGCTGCCGAACTCCTCGGCGACCGCCGCCGCCTGGACGCCCGCGGCCAGGCGGTCGAGCACCTGACGTTCCCGGGTGCTCAGCCTGCCGAGGCGTTTCTCGAGCTCGTCGCGCCTGGAGCGCAGCTGCCGATAGAGGGTGACCAGCTCCGACCGCGCGGCCGGGCTGAGCACCTCACGCCCCGCCGCCGCGGCCACGGTGACGGCCAGCAGGTGTTCGAACGAGTCGGTCTTGCTCACCCAGCCGACAGCACCCTGCGCCACGGCCTTCGCGAGTACGTAGCGGTCGCGGCTACCGGTCACGATCAGCACGGACCAGCCCAGGGACCGCAACGGCATGACGAGTTCGGCACCGCTCTCCGCACCCTCACCCAGATCCAGGTCGAGCAACGCCAGGCCCGGCTCTCGTCCGCGGACCTCGGCGACGATGGCCTCAGTAGGCGCGACGGGCACGTGGAACGCGTCGAAGCCCTGAGAGCGCAACGCCATCACCAACGTGGTTCGAATCAGTGGGTGATCGTCCACCACCAGCACGGTCCGGGCCACCATCAGCCCGCCTCGGCGGCCCTGACCGAGGCACCGGGCAGGTGGAGCAGCGCGACACAACCCCGCCCGTCCCCGTCCGAGCCGATCCCCAGCGTGCCGCCGTGCTCCGACAGCAGACGGGTGCACACCCGCAGCCCTATCCCCCGGTGCCCGTTGGGCCGGTAGCCGGGTCCGTCGTCTGACACCTCAATCCACACCCGGTCACCGTGTGCGCCCGCGAGAATGCGCACCTGCGAGCCCGCGGCGTGCCGCTCGCAGTTGACCAGCAGGTTCGTCACGACCTGCGCGAGCTCGGGCGCGGGCATGGCGGTCCGCAGGCTCTCCTCCACCCGCAGCTCGATGGCGGTGCCCCGCGCCCGGTGCAACGCGGCGAGCCTCCTGAGCAACGGCGCCAGGTGCACGACGCCGTCCTGGGACGCCGCGTGACCGAGCAGGTACCGCACGCGTTCCAGCTCCGCGTGCACGGCCGAGCCGAGCGGGGTCCGTTCGCCGAGCACGTGGCTGACTCCGGAGAGACCGGAGACGAGGTTGCGGATCTCGTGGTTGCGCTCGGCGGCGTCACTGGCCAGCTCACGCGCCACCCGCTCGGCCGCGGCGAGGCGTTCGGCGTGGTCGCCCACCTCGTGCATCGCACGCAGCGCGGGCCGGGCCAGGGTGGTGAGCACGAGCAGGAGTCCGACCAGCCGCAGCACACCGAAGTCGAGGTCGGGCTTGGCGAGCTCCGGCCTGAGCGCGAGCTTGTCGACGTGGGCCAGGGCGATCACCGTCAGTCCGAAGCCCACCCTCCACGTGACCGGCTGCTGCCGCATCGCGCCTACCACGACGAATGCCGCGGCCACGACGAACCAGCCGAGGACCACGACGACGGTGGCGAGTGCCGGCCCTCGCCCGTTCGCGGCGACCGGGACCACCTGTGCCACGACTCCGGCAACGACGGTGACTCCCACCGCGAGGACAACGGCCGTGGGCCATCGGATGCCGGAGTAGAGGTCCGGGCAGAGCGCCCAGGTCATCAACGCCAGGAACAGGCCGCTGGCCACGAATCCGCTGATCGCGATGGCGGGTTCGAGCCCGTTCGGCAGGTCGAAGACGGTCGCCGGAATCATGATCACGCCGTAGAACACGAGCGGACCTGCCAGCCGCCGGCCCGTCTCGCCGACGGACCGGGGAATCATCCGCGCCACGATCGCCGCCGCGGTCGCGACGCAGGCTGATGCCAGCGCCAGCAAGGTGAAGACGTCGCCCGCGGCGTCCGTCCACATGTGGTCCAGCCGATCTCCCTGCCACCACAACAACATCAGGCCGATCGCGAAAAAGGTCGCCTCGGCGTACACGGTACGTGGTCGCGTGATCACCCAGCGGGCGCGCGGAAATACGGAGTGCTGCATGGCGGCGGTCCACACGTCGTATTCGGCGTTCAGCTTGTGTTCATCAAATCGGCGACACCACCGTGAGTGTTACGCCGCAGCTAGAGCACTTGGGCCCTAAGCAAAATTGGCGATGCGACGAGGCGGGCGAGAACCGCACGCTACCCCCGGATGTTCACCGTCCGTTCAGGACTCGGCCGGATCGCAGAGGGGTGGCCATGAACCAGGCCTTCGACGTCAGCATCGTCATTCCCACCCGGAACGAATGTCAGAACGTCGGTGAGGTCCTGAGACGTCTGGAGAGCGTCATCGGGAGGTCCACTGTGGAGATCGTGTTCGCCGACGACAGCGACGACACGACGTCCACGGCGGTGCGCACCGGCGCCGAGGACGCCCCGTTCCCGGTTCGGCTGGTGCACCGCCCGCCCGGTGAGCGCCACGGCGGCCCCGTGGGCGCCGTGCTCGCCGGGATGCGTGCCGCACTCGGCAGGTGGATCGTCGTGATGGACGGCGACCTGCAGCACCCGCCCGAGCTCGCGCCCTCGCTCGCCGAGGTCGGCCGGTCCAGGGACGTCGATCTCGTGATCGCCACCCGAGCACCGGCGGGCAACATCAAGAACGCCCTCGCCAAAGCTGTCTTCCCCCGCAAACTCGCCCAGCCCACGGACCCGACCAGCGGGTTCTTCGCGGTCCGGCGCGCGGCGGTCGACGTCGACCGATTGCGGCCCAACGGGTTCCGCGTGCTGATGGAGTTGCTGGTTCGTCACCCGCGGTTGCGGATGGCCGAAGTGCCCTACCACCGGCAGCCCCGCCAAGCGGGTGACCGCGCCGGGTTCGCCCGCCGCGGACTCGTCTTCGCCGGGCACCTGGCGCGGCTGAGGGGGTCGTTGCTCCTGCAGCAGGCGGCCCGCTCGGCGATGACCTCGCCCGGTGCGTGGTTCGGGCGCGCGGTCGCCTTCGGACTCATCGGACTGTCCGGGCTCGTGGTGAACACCGCCGTGCTCTGGTTGCTGCACCTGCAGGTGTTCCAGGTGCACTACCTGCTCGCCGCCGTGCTGGCGACCGAGGCCTCCACGTTCTGGCTCTTCGCACTCACCGAGCTCCTGCTGTACCGCCGGAACAAGCCGGGCACCGCCAGATCACGCGGGGTGAGGTTCTTCCTGCTCAACCACGCCGCGCTGGTGCTGCGGCTGCCGCTGCTCGCCTTCCTGGTCGACGGAGCGGGGGTCGGCGTGCTCCTGGCCAACGCGCTCACGCTGGGCCTGCTGTTCCTGGTCCGTTTCGTCGTGGCGGACTCCGCGATCTACGGTCGCGGCGAGCCCACGCCGGATGCGGTCGAACAGCCACGCGAGCCCATGCGTGTCGTCGTCAACATCCCGTACGAGCCCGTGCTGCCCCTCCAGCGCACGAACGGCCACCGCCACAGTGCGTTGCCGAGCCGTTACCTCCCGTTCCGCTACGCCATTCCCGGCCTCGTCACCATTGGCTCGCAGGTGCAGCTGCCGGAGCTGGAGTACTTCCGGTCGCAATGGCTGGGCCACGACACGGAGATCCAGATCCGGGTCGGCGCGGTCGGCGACCGCAGACCGCTGTCCCGTGCGGTGTTCACCCACCTCACCACCCCACCCGCCATCGGCTACCGCGAACACCTCGGCAGGCTCGGCGCGAACTTCCGGGTCGGGCTCGGCGACCCCATCACGGTCGTCGTGTCCCACTCCCTGGCTCGCTCGCCGCACGTCGTCTACACCAACATCCTCGAAGCGTTGCTGCGGTTCGTGGCCGTGTCCCGCGGAGTCATGCTGCTGCACTCGGCGTGCGTCGAGCTGGACGGGGTCGGCGTCCTGATCTCGGCGAGAACCGACACCGGCAAGACCGGCACGGTGCTGCGGCTCGTCCGGGAGCACAACGCCAAGTTCCTGTCCGACGACATGACGATCCTCTATCCGGACGGACGTGTCGGCTGCTTCCCCAAGCCGTTGACGATCAGCCATCACACGCTGCGCGCGGTCGAGTCGCACGAGCTCAGCCCGAAGGAATGGCGCAGATTGCGGTTGCAGAGCAGGCTGCACTCCAAGGAAGGCCGGCAGTTCGCGCTCGTGCTGAGCCAGCTCAACCTGCCGATCATGGGCGTGAACGCGTTCACCCAGCGGGTGGTGCCGCCGCCCAAGTACGCGGTCGACCGGCTGCTGCCGTGCGAGATCATCTCGGAGACGAAGGCGAGTGAGCTCTTCATCATCGAACGCGGCGCGTTCGGGATGGGCGAACTGCCGGTGGACGAGTCGATGGCGACGCTGCTCGCGAACACCGAGGACGCCTACCAGTTCCCGCCGTTCCGGCAGCTCGCGCCGTCTATCGTGATCGGCGAGGACGACCACCTCGCGTTGCGCCGCAAGGAGAGGATGATCCTCGAGTCCGCGATCGGCAGGGTGCGGGCACGCTGGCTGTCCACTCCCGACTTCACCTGGGCGGACCTGATCCCGGACCTCGTCGACGCTGACGCCACGACCGGGGGTTGGGTATGACCTGGTTCGGGTCGCGGTCAACGGTGGTAGTCGAGGAGGAGTCGGCGGCCATCGTTGCCTTGCCGGAAAAGCACTTCCGGCCGCGACCGGCCCACGTGATGACCGTCGTTCTGGTGGTGGGTGGCGTGTTGAGGGTGTGGGCGCTCGACGCCATCGGCTTCAACAGCGACGAGGCCGTGTACGCCGGCCAGGCCGCGAGCATCGCGGGCGACGACACTCTCTCTTCGTTGTTCCCGATCTTCCGCGCGCACCCGCTGCTGTTCCAGACGCTGCTGTCGGTGGGATTCCTCGGCGGTGTCTCCGACCTCGGTGCTCGGCTGCTGTCCGTCGTGTTCGGACTCGGCACGATCGTCCTGGTGTATCTGCTCGGAAACCGGCTGTACAACCGGGAAGCAGGTCTCGTCGCCGCCTCGATCCTCGCCGTGATGCCCTACCACGTGATCGTGACACGCCAGGTGCTGCTCGACGGACCGCAGACGTTCTTCGCCGTGCTGATGTTCTACTGCGTGACACGGTACTGCATCGACCGCAACGGACGCTGGCTCCACTTGGCCGCCGCCGCGATCGGTCTTGCCGTGCTGACCAAGGAGATCGCGGTCATCCTGCTGTTCGCCGTGGTCGCATTCTTCCTGCTGCGCCGCGAGATCCGGGTGCCGTCGCGCACGATTCTTCTCAGCGCCGGTGTCGCACTCGTCATAGTGGCGGCGTATCCCGTGTCCCTGCTGTTCTCCGGACGCACCAGCACCGGCCAGAACTACCTGTTGTGGCAACTGTTCCGGCGCGCCAACCACAGCCTCGCGTTCTACGGAGTGGAGGTTCTGCCCTCCTTCGGACCGGCTGTCCTGCTGCTCGCCGCCGGCGGATTCTGGTTCCTGCGGCGCCAGAACAGCTGGCGCGAGGTGCTGCTGGCGTGCTGGATTCTCGTGCCACTCGGGTTCTTCGAGGTGTGGCCGGTCAAGGGATACCAGTACCTGCTGCTCACCGCACCGGCAGTCGCGCTGCTCGCCGCACGCGCCATGACGCGGATCTCCCTTCCGCAGCGGTACTTGCACGCGGCGCTGGTCGCGGTCGTCCTGCTGAGCCTGATCGTGCCGAGCTGGCTCGCCGTCAACCCGGCGCCCTCGGCGACGTACCTCGCGGGGTCGGGTGGCGTGCCCACCGGACGCGAGGCAGGTCAGTGGATCAAGGCGAACCTCCCGCAGGGCGGCACCGTGATGACCCTCGGACCGACGATGGCGAACCTGGTCCGGTTCTACGGCAACCGCAGGGCCTACGCGTTGTCGGTGAGCACCAACCCGTTGCAGCGCAACCCCTCCTACGAACCGATCGACAACCCCGACCGCCAACTGAGAGAGGGCGCCCTCTCCTACGTCGTGTGGGACGCCTACTCCGCGAGTCGCGCGCCGTTCTTCTCGCAGCAGCTGATGGGGTACGTCGAGAAGTACCACGGCGTCGCGCTGCACACCGAGACACTCGACGTCAGCGGCGTCAGCACGCCGGTGATCATCGTCTACGAGGTGCGGCCATGATCCGCCATCTGCTGGTCGCCGGGCTGCTGGTGCTGGGGCAGCCCGGCATGGCGGTGGCCGGGCAGCAGGCCACCACCACGCCCATCGAGCACTTCGTCGTGATGATGCAGTCGAACCACTCGTTCGACAGCTACTTCGGCACCTATCCCGGCGCGGACGGCATCCCGGCGGACGTCTGCATGCCGCACAGCACCGACAACCTGAGCCCCGACCGGTGTGTGAAACCGTTCCGGCTCGGCGACCAGTCGCCGTCCGATCTCGACCACCGCCCCGCGACGCAACGCGCGCAGTACAACGGCGGCAAGATGAACGGCTTCGTCGAGGCCTTCCGCAAGAACGGCCGCGACGGCACGAACGCGATGGGCCACTACGACGGCGCCGACCTGCCGTACTACTGGAACATCGCGGACAGGTTCACCCTGTTCGACAGGTTCTTCAGCTCGGCGCTGGCCGGCAGCAGGCTCAACCACTTCTACTGGGTGGCGGGCGTGCCGACGCCCACGGGCGGCGAACAGGTGCCGCCCGGCGGCTACGGCGACATCCCGACGATCTTCGATCGGCTGCAAGAACGGGGAGTGCCGTGGAAGTTCTACGTCGAGCACTACGACCCGAAGGGCGCCGGTGAGGCGACCAAGGTGCCGTTGCTGAACTTCAAGCGCTTCACCGGCAACCCCGAGCTGGCGAGCAGGATCGTCGATCTCGGCGAGTACTACCGCGACCTCGACGCGGGCACCCTGCCCGCTCTCGCCTACGTCGTGTCGTCCGGGTCCAGCGAGAACCCGCCGAGCCGCATCCAGGCGGGTCAGAGCCTCGTCCAGACCATGACGTCGGAGCTGGCGCGCAGCCGCTACTGGTCGAACTCGGCGTTCCTGCTCACCTACGACGGCTGGGGCGGCTTCTACGACCACGTGGCGCCGCCAAAGGTCGACGAGCACGGCTACGGCTTCCGCGTGCCCGCGCTGCTGATGAGCGCCTACGCGCGGCGCGGGCACGTCGACCACACCCAGGCCGACTACACGTCCGTGCTGAAGTTCGTCGAGGACAACTGGAAACTCGCTCCGCTGGGATCCCGTGACGCCGCCGCGGCGAGCCTGTCCAGCGCCTTCGACTTCGCCGCACCGCCCCGCCCACCGGAACTGGTCGGCACCACGCGGCAGGCCGACGCGCCCACCGGCCGGGTCCGGCTCGTCGTCTACCTCGCCTACGCCTCGGCCCTGCTGGCGGCGGCCGCGTGCGTCGTGGTCCCGATCGCGGTCAGGAGGCGGAAGCGATGAGAACCGTCCTCACGGCATTGATCACGCTCGCGATGGTGCCCGTACCGGCAGCACAGGCGGCCCCGTCCGAGCGAACGCTGGAGATCATCACCGTGCCACCGATGCCGGCCGCCCGGTTCGTCCTGGACGGCCAGCAGGTCATACCCGACACGAGGGGTGCGGTGCGGCTCACGTTGCCCCGCAACGGCGACGCGCACCGCCTCGAGCTGACCACTCCGAACCTCGACCTGGCCGACGGGTCCATCGACTTCGTCCGCTGGTTCGGGCAGGGAGAGCGCGACCTGGGCTTCACCCCGGTGCTGACCGATCTGGCGATGAAGCACAACCGGCGGTTGCAGGTCGCGTTCCAGTCGACGAGGCGGGTGCGGTACGACTTCGTCGACCAAGCTCACAACCCGGTCCCGCCATCGCGCGTCAGCGCACTCACCCTGCGCAGCGACTCCGGCCAGACGCACACACTGCGCGGCGTGCAGGAGATACCGCTGACGGCGGTCCGGCCGGTGCAGGAAGGCACGGCCGCGGTCGGCAAGGAGGTCACCTACTACCTGCAGAGCGTCGAGATCGACGGTGCGAACGTCGTCAACGCGGGCGAGCAGCGGATCGTGCCCGCCCGCGCGACCTCGGCGACGTTCGTCGTGTTGCTGCGCTCGGTGCGGTTCCAGGTCAGGGATCTGTTCTTCGGCAACGCCATGAACGCCGACGTGGCGCTGAAGTATCCGGACGGCCGGACCGAGAGCCTGGCCGTGGGACAGGACGGCGTGGTGGCCGTGGACAACCTGGCCCGCGGCAACTACAGCGTCGACGTGTCGGCGGCGGGGTACACCGGCTCGCAGGAGATCGCGCTGTCCCGCGGCCAGCACGTCGACCTGCGCGTTCTGTCCTATGTGGACATGGTGGTCGTCGTGGTGCTGGCGCTGCTGGTCTTCACCGGCCTGTTCCTGCTGGGCAGGCGCCGTCTGCGCGCACACCGGGACGAGGCCGGCTGATGAGACTGGTCACCGTGATCCTCGTGATCTTCTTTCTGACGCCGGTCTCCGCCGCCGCCCAGCCGGCGCAGCCGATGTTCGCCTACTACTACATCTGGTTCGACAAGACCTCCTGGGACCGCGCGAAGTCCGACCACCCCGCGCTCGGCCGCTACACCAGCGACGACTCGCGCATCATGCGCGAGCACATCCGGCAAGCCAAGGGTGCCGGCATCACGGGCTTCATCGTGAGCTGGAAGTCGAGCCCCGCCAACGACTTCAGGCTGCAGACGCTGGCCGCCGTCGCGCGTGCTGAGGACTTCCGGCTCGCCATCATCTACGAGGCACTGGACTTCCAGCGCAACCCGCTCACCGTCGACCACGTCGCCGACGACCTCCGGCTGTTCCGCGACCGCTACGGCACGGACCCGGTGTTCTCCGCGTTCGGCAAACCCGTCGTGATCTGGTCCGGCACGTGGAAGTTCTCGGCCGAGGACATCGCCCGTGCGGGCGCACCGGTGCGGGACAAGCTGCTCGTGCTCGGTTCGGAGAAGAGCGCCGAGGATTACGAGCGCGTCGCGGACGTCGTCGACGGCAACGCCTACTACTGGTCGTCGATGGACCCGCAGCGCGACACCAGCGCCGCGGCCAAGCTAAGGGCGATGAGCGACGCCGTGCACGAGCACCGCGGCCTCTGGTTCGCGCCGTTCGCACCGGGTTTCGACGCCAGGATGATCGGCGGAACCCGTGTCGTGGACCGGCGTGACGGGGAGACGTTGCGCCGGCAGTACGACAACGCTGTCCGGTCCTCGCCCGACGCGCTCGGGCTGATCAGCTGGAACGAGTTCAGCGAGAACTCGCACGTGGAGCCGAGTGTCAACTACGGCGACAGGTACCTCGCCGTGCTCCACCAGCTCACCTCGACGACCGCGCCGGAGCTCGGGCCGCTCGCCGACGACTCGAGCTCGGCGGACTCCGCGGGCGGCGCCTCCGGTCCGTTCGTCGTCGGTGGTGGGCTGGCCGGGCTGGTGGTGCTGCTGCTCCTGCGCCGCAGAGGGCGGGTAGCGCTCGCGACGCTGAGCGCCTCCTGCATGGTCAGCGTGCTCGCGGCGGACGCCCCCGGCACCTCTCCGTCGTCCACTGCGCACCACAACACCCCGCCGATGCAGCAGACCCAGTACTACCTCGGCGCGAAGCCCGTGCGTTCGGACGCGTCGGTCACCATCGCGGCGGCAGGTGACATCGCGTGCCCGCCAGACCCGGAGGGTTTCAGCGACGAGGAGGCCGACCAACCACGACCATGCCAGGAGAAGACCACCGCGGACCTCGCCGACGCTATGCAACCTGACGCGGTGCTTCCGTTGGGGGACAACCAGTACCCGAACGGGAGCCTGGTGCGCTACCAGCAGGGGTACGGCCGGACCTGGGGTCGTTTCAAGGACATCTCGTACCCCGTTGTCGGCAACCACGAGTACGGCACGTCCGGCGCGAAGGGGTACTTCGACTACTTCGGTACGGCGGCGGGCGATCGCGAGGCCGGCTACTACAGCTACGACCTCGGGAGCTGGCACATGATCGCGCTGAACTCGGAGTGCGAGCGGATCGGCGGCTGCGGTGGCGGTTCGCCTCAGGAGCAGTGGCTGCGCGCGGACCTCGCCGCGCATCCCGTGAAGTGCACCCTGGCGTACTTCCACCAGCCGCGGTGGTCGTCCGGCACGCACGGCAACAATCCGAACTACGACGCCTTCTGGCGCGCCCTCTACGACGCCGGGGTCGACGTCGTGCTGACGGGCCACGACCACGACTACGAACGGTTCGCACCGCTGCGGCCGGACGGGACCGTCGACGCGGCAGGCGGCGTCCGCCAGTTCGTCGTCGGCACCGGCGGCGACAGCCATTACCGGATCCGGACTCTCGCACAGGGCAGTGAGAGCCGGATCGAGGGCGTGTACGGCGTGCTCGGCATGACGTTGCGCCCGGACGGGTACGACTGGCGATTCGCCGCCGAACCCGGTGCGCAGACAGGAGACTCCGGCACAGGAAGGTGTTCGGTGAAATGAGCATCAGAACCTCGATCACGATCGCCGCCGTCGCCGCCATGTGCTGTGGATCGGCCGCCTCGGCCCTACCGCAGGCACCGGCGCCGGTGGCGGCGCGGCAGCACGTCAGTCCCGGGGAGAACCCCTTGGTGCAGCGGTGGTTCAAGAACAGGGAGAAGCGGCAGATCGAGCTGAACGACGCACTGCAGGCGGCCCGAAACCTCACCGCTCCGTCCCGTGCCGTGTGTGCCCGCCTCACGGTCGCCACGTGGCAGATGGGGTTCGGTCCGATCGTGCCGGAGGTGAAGCTGCGAGCCCCGGTGGACGCGGGCATGGCCGAGTTCGTGCGGGCGGCACAGGCGTGTGCGGCCGGTGACCTCGCGAAGATGCGGCAGCAGATGGACGAGGGCGCGGCGTTGCGTTCCGCCGCTCTGGACCACATCGACGAGATCCTGGACAACGAGGAGTGACGGCCATGAGACGACTACCTCTGCTGGCCGTGCCGATCCTCGGACTCGTGGTGCTCGCGGCACCCGTGGCGGCCGCGAGCACCACGCTCCAGCCGGTCGCCGACTCCTACGTCCAGGCCGACCAGCCTTCGGTGAACTTCGGGACGTCGACCGGCCTTCGCGTCGACGGATCACCCGTGACGAACGGCTTCCTGCGGTTCGCCGTCACCGGACTCACCGCCGCACCCAGCAAGGCGACCGTGCGCGTGTGGGTCAACGCGACGGGCAGCTCCACCGCGGTCACGTTGTCAGCGGTCGCCGACAACACCTGGACCGAGAGCGGCATCAACTACGGCAACGCACCCGCGATCGGCGCGGCACTCGGCTCGAACGCGGTCACCGTGGGCACGTGGCTCTCCTACGACGTCACCTCCAGCGTCACCGCCAACGGGTCGTACTCGTTCGCACTGACCACGACGAGCACGGCGTCGCGGACGTTCGACAGCCGCGAGGGAGCCAACAAGCCGCAACTCGTGCTGGAGGACGCGGGACCACCTCCCCCGCCGCCCCCGGCAGGGCCCGCCGACACCTATGTACAGGCAGATCAGCCCAGCACGAACTTCGGCACGTCGACCGTGCTGCGCGTCGACGGATCGCCCGTCACCAACGCCTACCTGAGGTTCAACGTCACCGGCCTCACCGCGCCGCCGACCAAGGCGACACTGCGGGTGTTCAGCCAGACGACCGGCTCCACGCCCGTACTGCTGTCCGCGGTCGCCGACACCGCCTGGTCCGAAACCGGTGTCACGTACAACAACGCGCCATCCATCGGTGCCCAACTCGGCTCGTCCGGGGCGCTGACCGCAGGCTCGTGGGTCTCCTACGACGTCACCTCCAAGGTCACCGCCAACGGCCTGTACTCGTTCGCGCTGACCACGGCCAGCACCTCGTCGCGGTCGTTGGACAGTCGTGAGGGCACGAACAAGCCGGAGATCGTGTTCGAGGCGGCGCCGCCTCCGCCACCGCCTGGAAGTCCGGTCGTCGTGGTCGCCGGTGACGCCGCCTGTGCACCCGACGACGCCAACTTCAACGGGGGCAACGGAACCGCGACCGCGTGCCGCATGAAGGCGGTCTCCGACATCGCGCTGGGCATCTCGCCGGCAGCGGTGTTCATGCTGGGCGACGAGCAGTACAACAGCGGGTCGCTGGCGAACTTCAACGCCAGCTACGACCCGTCGTGGGGTCGTCTGAAGACGATCACCCGCCCGGTCGTCGGCAACCACGAGTACGGCACGACCGGCGCGGGCGGCTACTTCACGTACTTCGGCAACGCCGCCACACCACTGCAACCGGGCTGCACGAAGAACTGCGACGGCTGGTACAGCTTCAACATCGGCGAGTGGCACGTCGTCGTGCTCAACTCCGAGTGCACCCGCATCAGCGGCGGCAGCGGCTGCGCGGCCGGCTCACCCCAGCAGCAGTGGCTGGCGGCCGACCTGGCGGCGAACCCGAAGCAGTGCACCGCGGCCCTGTTCCACCGGCCGCGCTGGAGCTCGAACAGCTTCGCGTTCCCGGACACCGCACCGCTGGTCGACACGATGTACGCGGCCGGCGTAGACCTGCTGCTGACCGGCCACGCGCACAGCTACGAACGGTTCGCACCGCAGAACCCGTCCGGCGCGCTGGACAACGCGAACGGCATCCAGGAGATCATCGTGGGCACCGCCGGGTCGTTCTTCACCGGCTTCGGCACCATCGAGCCCAACAGCCAGACGCACAAGAGCAACATCTTCGGCGTCATGAAGCTGACCATGCGTCCCACCGGCTACGACTGGACCTTCGTGGCCGACCCCACCACGCCGTTCACCGACTCCGGGTCCAGGAGCTGTCACTAGTGCCCGGGAACGGAGCGCCGTGAGAGGCGTCAACGAGGGCAAGAAGCAACGCACGCGGGCGCGAATAGCGGCGGCGGCAGTCCGGTTGTTCACCGAGCACGGGTTCGAGAACGTCACCGTCGCCCGGATCGCGGCCGCCGCCGAGGTGTCGAACAAGACCGTCTACAACTACTTCCCCACCAAGGCACATCTCGTCTTCGACGAACACGAGACCGCGTTCGAGAGCCTGGTCGCGGCGATCCGCGACCGGGCACCGGGCAGATCGGCGCTGACCGCGGTCTGCCGGGTGCGGGCAGAACACCATCCGGCGCGGGTGCTGGACCGCGTCGTGGAGGACAGCGACTCGCTGCGGAACCATCAGCTCGCCATGGCGGCGCGCTACGAACACGCGCTGGCCGACGTGCTGGCGGAACAGACCGGCGCTCCTGCCGGATCCGCCGAACCGTTCGTCGCGGCGGTCGCGTTGATCGGGGCACTGCGCGCGGGCTGGGAGACCGCCGGGTTGGACGATGCGCTGGACCTGCTCGAACACGGCTTTGCCGGCTACGCGGTCAGGAGCCCCGCGCCTTCCGCCGCGGACAGTGGTGCGCCCGACGGCACGAAGGGCGGCACGCGGTTATCCGACCGGTGGTCTCGATCAGCCCGGTCGGACGCGAACATCCACAACCCATCACCGAGGTCAGCGTCGACCGGCGGGTAGTCCCGGCAGCTCGAGGATCCAAGTGGCGTGACCAACCAAGCCAGTTGGGGCACCAGGTCGGCGAAGTTGGCGAGCTTGATGCCCGACGGGTCCGTGCCGTCGTGGTCGGCGCGGGGGCCGCCCCGATGACCGGCGAGGTCGCCTTGCCGACGAAGACGCCGGCACCGAGCACCACAGAAGCCACGATGGCGGTCGCGGTCACCTTCCTATCGTCCCAGGCATGGCAGAGGAACAGGTCGTAGTCAGGCGAAGGTGACCGTCCTGTTCACCCACCACTTCCACCACGTCGACCCGGACACCGGGAATCTGCTCGGTGCGATCACGGACCTCGAGGTGCGGCGGGTGCGGCAGCTGGTCGAGTCGACCGGCAACTCCTTCACCTGCCGCGCGTTCGCGGACATGCCGTACTCGATGCACGGCTCGGACCTGGCGACCTACGCCGAGACGATCGGCAGCTGGTGCCCAGGTGTTCGATCCTGATGGAATCTGTTTGAAGGTCTTGCCTTGTGAGAGCGTTCCCACAACAATGCTGCACATCACCCAACGTCGGGGGGTCGGATGCGCGGGACAACGGCGATGTTCGTGGCGGCGGCAATGGTGGTCTCGACCGCCTGGCCCGCGGTGGCGCAGGCAGCGCCTGGCCTGTATCCGCCGGTCGGCGCCGGGACGAACTTCCTCGACCACGCCGAACTGCTCGGGAACGTTCCCGAACCGGCCTGGTACGAGGCGAACATCCCGTTCGTCGACCTTCCGGACCGCGAGATCCGCGACACCTACTACTACCGTTGGCGCACCTACCGCGAGGCGCTCAAGTACACCGGCCCGCGGGACGGCTGGATCGTGTCGGAGTTCCTCGGGCCCGTCAGCTACTCGGCACCGAACGGCGGGATCGCCGCGGCGGCGGGTCACCACGTCTACGAGGGGCGGTGGCTGCGTGACCACCGCTATCTCGACGACTACGTGGACTACTGGCTGCGTGGCTCGGGTTCCGGACCCAAGCCGGCGACCGACTCCCTCAACAAGAACACCACCGACTGGGCTCACCAGTACTCGTTCTGGGCCGCCGACGCCGTGGCCGCCCGTGCCGCCGTCGACGGCCGGACCGGGTTCGCCGCGGACCGGCTGCCGGAGCTGGTCCGGCAGTGGCAGGGCTGGTCGCCGCAGTTCGACCAGAAGCTGGGGCTGTACTGGCAGACGCCGGTGTGGGACGCGATGGAGTACACCGCGAGCTCCTACCAGAGTCCCGATCCGTACCACGGCGGCGAAGGCTTCCGGCCGACGCTCAACGCCTACCAGTACGGCGACGCGCGGGCGATCGCACAGTTGTTCAAGGCCCGTGGCGACGTGGCGGGCGCGCGCCCGTTCGACCAGGCCGCCGACGCGTTGCGGGCCAACCAGGAACGGTGGCTCTGGGATCAGCAGGGCAAGTTCTACAAGCACGTCATGCGTGACGACAACCCCGGACGCACCAAGCTCGCGGACCGCGAGCTGATGGGCTTCGTGCCGTGGTACTTCCACATGGCACCGGCGGGGAACAGCGCGGCCTGGGAGCAACTCACTGACCCACAAGGCTTTGCGGCCCCCTACGGCCCGACGACCGCCGAGCGGCGCAGCCCGTGGTTCATGCGCGAGGCCTTCGTCGGGTGCTGCCGCTGGAACGGTCCGAGCTGGCCGTACGCCACCAGCCAGACCCTGACCGCGCTCGCGAACCTGCTGATCGACTACCCGATTCAGTCCTACGTCGACCGCAACGACTACCTCGCGATGCTGCGCGGATATGCGTTGACCCAGCGCAAGAACGGCGAGCCCTACGTCGCCGAGGCGCACCACCCCGACGAGAACCGCTGGCTGTACGACGACAAGGGCCACAGCGACGACTACAACCACTCGACCTTCAACGACAACGTCCTCTCCGGACTGCTCGGCGTCCGGCCACAGCTCGGCAACTCGGTCTCGATAGCCCCACTCGTCCCGGACGGCTGGAGCTACTTCGCCGTCGAGAACATGCCGTATCACGGCCACAACCTCACCGTGGTCTGGGATCGCGACGGCAGCCACTACGGTCGCGGCGCAGGCCTGCGCGTCTGGCTCGACGGCAAGCTCACCCACACCCAGCCGACGACGGCCGCGGCGCGCCTGACGATCCCACCGCGCTCCAGCGCCGAACTGCCCGAACTGGTCGACGACTTCGCGAACGTGAGCGGCAGCGGTCACCCCACCGCCCGCGCGTCGTTCAGCAACAGCGCAGACCCGCCGACGGAGGCGATCGACGGCCAGGACTTCCACCTCGACGTGCCGGGCACGCGCTGGACGTCGTACGGCAGCCCGAACTCGGAGGACTGGCTGGAAGTCGACCTCGGCGCACCGGCACCGATCTCCGACCTGCGCGTCACCTTCTACGACGATGGCGGAGGTGTGCGCGTGCCGGCAACGTTCGACCTGCGGTACCGCACACCGGACGGCCAATGGCGGGACATCCCGGGCCAGCAACGAAGTCCCGCACAACCGGTGGCACGTCAGGTGAACCGCGTCCTCGTGCAACCGGCGATGACCACCGATCGCGTGCGGATCCTGCCGCGCAGGGCCGACGGCGGCGCGGTCGGGATCACGGCCTTCTCCTCGTACCGGCCCGCTGCCCGGGGACTGCGGGCGCTCTTGCCGGACCGGCTCCAGATCCGCAACGGCACGGTCGACACCACCACGACTCTGGTGGCACAGCAACCGTTGCGCGACGTCCGGGCCACGCTGTCCGTGCCGGACGGGTGGCGCGCCACACCGCTGACACCCGTCACCGCCGCCCGGCTCGCTCCGGGCCAGAGCCTGGTCACGAGGTGGCGCGTCACCGCACCCGCCGGCCTGCCGCTCGGCGAACGCCTGCCGATTCGGTTGCTGGCAACGGCTTCCGGCTCCGACGGCGCGACCTCGGCGCTGAGTACCGCTCAGACCGTCTTCGAACCCGGCGACTACGCCACCGTGGTCTGGGACGACACGTTCGACACCGACCGCCTCGCCTCCTACCGCGTGGACGGCCCGTTCTCCGAGCCACCGCCCTCGTTGCGGGTCACGAACGGCACGCTCACCGCCAGTGCCACCAGTCGCAGCGGCTCGGTGCTGGCCGCGCCGGTGACCGGTGCCGCGCGCGGCACGGCGATCATCGTCGAACCGCGCTCGTTCGCGGGCTCGGCGCCCGAGGACAGCCTGTTCCTCGGCCAGGCCGCGGGAAACCGCGACTTCGCCCTGGCCTGGTTCAACAATGCGGGCAAGGCCGCGGGTGTCGACGTGACGGTGGCCGGAGTCCGCCGGGGCGACGAGGCCACCGGCGGCTGCTGCGCGAGCCTGACCTGGGCACCGGGCGACCGGCTCGCCGTCGTGGTCCAGGACGGCCGGCTGACCAGCTGGCACGAGCACGAGAAGCGGTGGACGTTGCTGCGTGCCGCGCCGATCGGGGCCGTGGTCGATCCCGCCGTGGTGGCCGGGTGGGCGCCGGGGCTCGGGTTGCGGCTGGATGCCGGAACGTTGGTGATCGACCGCTTCACCGTGCGCAGCCGCTAGCGAGGATCAGCGGTCACCGGGCCGCGAGGGTGAATGCGAGCAACGCGATCGAGGTGAAGTCGATCGCCACCTCGGCACTCGCCCACGCTCCGGCGTTGTCGAGGAACCGCGCCCCCTTGCCGTCGAACTCGGCGTGCGGATTGACGCCGTCCGCCGGGCAGGCGCGCAGCGTCGGGAACGTGTTCAGCTCCTCGAAGTGCTTGGCCGCGTTGGCGCCGTTGACCACGGCGCCGACCGGGTCCTCACCGGTCAGGTTCGCCACCTGATGCGAGGCGCAGCGCAACGACGTCGTACCGGCGCCGATGACGAACGAGACGCCCCACGGGTTGGCGCCGAGCGCCCAGTTGCGTTGCCGCGTCAGGAACTCGTCGTAGGTGCTGTCCCCGGTGAGCTTCTTGTTGTGCAGAGCGCTGATCATCAGGCCGAACGTGTGCGGTACGGCGTCGAAGTCCACATAGGACACGCCTGCCCCGAACAGGTCCCTGTCGGAGATCGCCGCCGCGTCCCGCAGTGGCCTGCGGATGTCGTCGATCAGCTGCTGCCGCTGGTCGCCGTCGACCAGTCCGGCCAGGTCGGCGTGGGCCATCGTGCTCACGTCCGAGATGCCAGCCGAGCCGCGGCTGTCGGACTCCACGTACCGCGACGCCCACCGCTGGGCCTCGGCGGTCCAGTTCGGTGCCCGCGAGCCGCCGAGTGCACGGGCCGCGAGGGCGAGCTCCGTCGCGCCGAACTCCAGGTCGTCCAGCCACGAGCTCTCCGGGTAGTACTCCGGCGGGTAGGCCGTGACGAGCGCGGCGGGGCTGTGGTCGGCGTGGGCGCAGATCGCCGCGGCGATCCGCAGGTGCTCGGTCGCCCTTGCGCGGTCCGACTCCGCGTTCACCTGCGCGGACAGCGCGAAGGCGGCGGCGACGCGGCCGGCCAGGTTCGGGCTGATCGGCTCGCCGGGCTTGTTGGCCGGGAACACCGGCCGGTGCTTGATGTGGTGGTCGGCCGAGCCGGGCGGCGCGTCGAGGTTGTCGTCGTCCTCGGGCAGGCGCCACACGTCGTGGTCCGTGCGCACGGTCTCGTTGCCGACGCCGATGCCGACCTGGGCGTACAGGACGTCGCCGGTCCACATCTTCGCCAGCCGCTCGACGCCGTGGCGTGCCTCGTCGGCCAGGTCCGCGCTGCCGGTGCCGTCGCGTTGCGCAAGCAGGAGCTGTGCGGTGGCGTAGGAGGTGGTGTGGGTGAACTTCAGGAAGTCGCCCGCGTCGAACCAGCCGCCCTCGACGTCGACCGGCCCGCCGATTCGGGTGAGCGCCGGGTCGAGCAGTGTGTACGCCTCCATGTCGATGCGGGGCGGGGAGTAGACCTGGGCGGCCCGGTCCGCGAGACGCGACGGCTTGCGCCGCAACAGGCTGCCGTCGACGTTCGCGCCGTCGCGCTGGGACCGGAAGAACCGCACGTTGTCGGCGGCGAGGCGGCCGAACAGGTCGCGCGCCTCGGCGACCTGGAACACTCTCTCCGGCACGCGTCCGCCGTGTATTTCGGAACCTGCGCACGCACAGCGCCGCCAGTCCGGCCGATGCTCCGAAACCCTCCCGGCCCGGACCCGGCCTCCGCCGAGCACACTCAATAAACACCCAATACCACGCCACAACGGCTACATCGTCACCAGCGCAGACAGACGCAAACACAAGCACCACAACCACGCCCAGCCACCCAGGCCCCGACCAGCCAGGTCAAAACCGAAGCTAGGACTCGAGTGCCATCGCGACCAGTCTGGCGGCGACCACGGAGATGCTCAGCCTCATGTCCTCGTCCAGGCCCCGCGTCGTCAAACCCTCCCGCACGCTCACCAAGAGGCTATGAAAGGTCAGCGGCTCCCAGGGATCGACGATGTGGCGCACCGACTCCTCGGACACGCCCCATTCGCGCAGGGCCGCAGCAGCGTTACCGGCCGCTGCCAGACGGGCGCCCTCGCCGATCGATGAGATCGCCGGGCGGGCCCGCTCGAGGAACTGGACCGAGCGGTCGTTGGACAGGCACTGCAGGGTGTCGAACATGCCGACAGCGCGCATGGACGTCCTCGGCAGGGGCGTGCTGACCATCGGCGAGGCCAGCGCCCGGTCTCCGTCGAACACGTCGGCGCCCTCGCTGAACATCGAGGACGCCGCGGTCGCAGCGAGCAGAGCGGGAAGGAACATTTCGGCGTACCTGCGGGTGCGCGGATCGGTCTGGGCCAGCAGAAGGCTTGCCCGCTGGGACGCCGGTGGATGGCTCACGCCCCGGCGGACGAACAGCGCCTGTTCAGCCGAGTGCACGGCCAGCATGGCGATCACTCCGCCCAGCACTGCCAGCAGGCCTCCGGCCCGCGCTGCCTCGGTGTCGCCCAGTTCTGCCTCGGTCGCCCGCACCACGGCGCGCTGGGCCAGCAAGTCGGCGGCCAGTTCGCGCTGCTGGTCGTCTGAGCAGGCCGGCAGGTGCTCGCCTGGGAAGAACCCGCTGGGCGCCGAGTCGTGTCCCAGCACGTGATGGGCCAACTCGTGGCCGATCACGAAGCGAGCGGATTGCAGCATGACGAGCTGGGCGACCATCTCGGCATCCGGTGGAACCCTCAGCCCCAGCTTCGCCGCCAGGTTGTAGACCCGCTGGTTCACGTTGTGGTAGCGGAGCAGGCTGGTGAGAACCGGCACGTCGATCCCCTGAGCACCTTTCCTCGCCGCGTTGAAGGCCCGCCAAAACCTTCGCATCCGACCGTTGGAGGAGAGGTGGCTCATCGCGACTGCCACCGACTCGCCGTACAAGCCGCAGAGAGTGATGATCGAGTCTGAGATGACCACCAGTCCCGAACCGTCGGCGAACGGCCGCATCTCGGCGGTCATGTCCTCGCGCAACGTCGGCACCACGTGGACAGTGCGCAGTCTTGCCGGATCGGCGCCGAGGTCGGCCAATGCCTCGACCAACCCCTCGGTCAAGGTCGCGACGAAAGCCTCCATCGGGCCGGCGGACCTCTGTCCCCACTCGGTCTGCCCGTACTCGGCCGTTGCCGCGTCGAACTCCGCCAGCAGGTGGTGGCTGCCGAGTTCACGCGACCGAGCGCGAATGTCGTCGTTCTTCTGCGTCCAGTCGGGCTCGAGCTTGCGCGCGCAGCGCTCGGCCATGGACTCGCCGGTCACGGCTGGTCCGTGAGGTCGCGGTGCGCGTCGTGTACGACGGCGCCGAAGTCACGCGGCTGCAGACCACGTGCCCGCGAGTCGTCCACGACGATGCGCATGTGCGCCGCCAGCTCCTCGGGCGTGTGCTTCTCCGCGCGGAGGAAACCGATGAGTGGGAGCAGCAACTCGCTGGGCACCTTCACGTCGCCTACGAGAACCGGCAGGATGTAACGGTTTCCACTGTTGAACGCGCGTGCGACGGCGTGTGAGAAGTCGTCCCGCGGCATGGGTTCGGTCAGGTATTCGGCCGAGATGAACGGCACGAAGTGCAGCGCGAGCTGCCCGTAGATCCTGCGACGCTCGACCACGAAGTTGCGGCCCCACCATGTGTTACTCATGTCCCTGTCGTAGAAGACCTTCAACGCCAACGCTCTCGCCGCCGTCACGGTGCGGTCGACGTAGTCGCGCTCGTTCTCGGCGAACGACACGGCGATGTCGTACGCATCGCTCACCGCCGCGGTCTTCGACCGGACGAGCAGCAGGGCCAAGGCTGCCGAAGCGCGCGGCTCCCAGTCGTCCTCCACCAGGATGCGGCCGACGGTGTCCGGGTCGACCAACTGGTCTCGGCCCGCAGACTCGAGCCAGATGCGGTAGGTGTCGGTGCCCTGGATCTGGCTCCACAACTGGCGGCTCTTGTTGTCCAGCCACGACCGGGCGAACCGGCCGAACCGGCCCCGGTCGGCCGGGGACACACCGAGCCCAGTGCCCTGCAGGTCCATCCCGACGATCTCGTACAGTTCGTCGTCGCTCAAGCGTCCCAGGTCCTCAATGAAGTCACCGGACATGGCCGCCCCCTCTTCGAAGGCCGTGTTGGCTCCACGACACAGGCCGGCACAGAGACCAGAGTCGACCTGTTCGGGTACCCTCTGCACCCTGGCTGTGACATCGTCCGACACGGCACTTTCGACAATGACGCCGGACGTTTCGAAACCGAGCTCCCTCATCGCTTCGCCCGGCTCCACTGACAGCCCGCACTACATCTCGGTGACAACGTCGTCGATCGTCATTCCCGACGCCTCGACCTTCGCCAGCCGGGCCAGCGTGTCGTGGTCGCCGATGCCGCGCCTTCTTCTCCGGCTCGGCCATCGCGCTCGCTCGGTCGGGCTCCAGGCCGGCATGGGCGCACTCGGCCTGGGTCATCTCCGGTTCGTCCTGTACCACGACGAACATGTCCCCGCGGTGCCGAGATCCGTTACTGGCTGCGGTGCCGCCTGCAGCACCGCAGGCAGACCAACCCTGCGCTGGTTGCCGGGATACCACGCTCGGGTTCCGATCGCGATTCACACAAAGCGGTCACGATTGAGATCAATGTTCGCCCTGCGCCGGGAAGATTGAAAACCCGGCGGACTCATAAGAGTGCGCTATGCCATTAAGCCATCAGCATGACACCGGTTCCAGTGGCTAACGGAGAAAGAAGAGCGAGCGATCGGCAGCCCATGACGAGTTCGAGAACGATCGCGGCATTCGCGCTTGCGGGCCTGCTGGCAGCGTGTGGCCAGAACCAGCCGCTGACGGACACCAAGCCATCCACCGCCGAGCAACGAACCAGCGTGTCGCCCGCGCCAGCCAGTGGTGCGAGGGCGAAGCAGTTCGTGTACGACGGCTTCACCTATGAGGTGACGCCCTACAAGGTGCACAGACTGATCAATAACGTTCCGCCCGGCTACGCCCTGCCGATTCCGTCGTTCCGGCTCGACATGGTCAACCCGACCGATCGTGGCACCACCCTGTTCACCAATTTCACCGGTCACTTCCGCACCGCGTACCGCAAATCCGCGCTGGCGGACGCACGGCCGTTCGTCGGCGCGAGTTTCACCGTCTCGTCGTGCCAGGACGTTCCCGATCTTCCTGATTTCTGCAGCTTCAACCTCTTCGACGGGGACGGCAAGACTCTGCGGGAAGACCGCTACCAGACGATCTTCGCTGACGCGGCAGGAAACGGCATCGACGGCTGGATCACCTCTCGCAAGCCGATCTACCTCCAGTTCTCGCGCAGCTCCTTCGCCTTGCGGGACGGCTACCGGTCGTCCGACTTCGCTCTGCTCCATCTGGCCTTCGAGCCGGATCAGGCTCCGGTGATCGACGACGTGATCATCGCCCAAGGCTGACCGGTCGATTTCACGCGATCCCTCGCCGTCAGCTCGAGAGCGGTCTGGTTGCCTTGATCGCCCTCAACTCCGCAGCGATCGCGTCCAAGGCCCTCGACGCCATCTGGATCAGCATGTTGGTGCGACGAGCGTGGCCACTGCCGTGGCCGCCGAACTCGCCGACGAGACGGGCGAACCGCCGCAC
The DNA here is from genome assembly GCF_040629405.1 of Lentzea sp. NPDC005914. NCBI lineage: Bacteria > Bacillati > Actinomycetota > Actinomycetes > Pseudonocardiales > Pseudonocardiaceae > Lentzea > Lentzea sp. NPDC005914. Next base: position 24,399 of record NZ_JBEXVQ010000003.1, read on the forward strand.
TCACCGCGCCCCCGCATCGCCGCCGCACAGCTCGTCCTGATCTACCGCACCATAGCGTCACCCGAGGTCATGGCCTACGTTCGCGCACACCCCAAAACACGTCAGCGCCAAGCGTTCAGCGAATGGTTGACCGTGGCACGAGACATGACAGGCGAAGGCATCGGCGACTACGCCAAGCGCGGAGACTGACTGCGCCCCGGGAAACGGGCCTTGCACCTGCCGGCTGCTCGGCGGTCCCGGACGTGCTGAAACCGCAGTGACGCGTCAGCTCGCCCGCAGCGGTACGGCCCAGCGTTGGACGGCTGCGCTCGCTCTGGTCGCACTCACCCCGTCGGCGGACGAGGTTCTTACGGGGTGCTGACGTTGCGGCTTGCGTCCGGCCGACGTCGCCCGCGCCTCCGTATGCCGTGTCAGACACGGCACCAACGAGGAGGACGAATGACGCACCGAGTGGACGAACGGCGGAGGTTCCGCCTGATCACCTCGTTGTCAGCGGTCGCTGTGGTGGCGGTGGGCACCGCCACGGTGGCTCTGGCCGCGAAGGACGGCGAGCCCGCGCCTCTCGGCGCGTTCGTGCGCATCGAGGAGGTCAAGTCCAACGTCGTCGCACCGAAACTGCGGCAGGGCGGAGCGGGAGGAGTGTTCACGGTCGACTGCGGTACCAACGAGAACGGCAAGTTCAGTGCGGACAACCCGGTCGCGCAACCGGGTCTGCGTCATGGTGCACAGCACGTCCACGACTTCGTCGGCAACCTGTCGATCAGCGCCGAGTCCACTGACGACAGTCTGGCGGAGTCGGACACCACCTGCCGCAACGGTGACAGGTCCTCCTACTTCTGGCCGGTCGTGCGAATCAACCCGAAGGCGAACACGACCTCGTCCGGTTCGAGTCCGGAGAAGCTCAAGGAAGCAGGGCCGGCCGAGGTCGCCTGCCCGGCGGTCGCGGACCGGTTGCCCGCGGTGCCGCAGCAGGCCCGCGACGAGGTGACCAGGAACCTGCAGCTGCTCGACCAGCAGCTCAAGGAGGCCAGCGAACGCGTGGCCCGCGACGAGAACCCCGGCGATCCGAACTTCGTCAACAACGCGATCCTCGGCCCGCTGCGGAGCAAGCGAGTGGCCACCCTGGACCGGATGGCGATCGCCATCGGCCGCACCGCGCGCAAGCCCGATCTGACCTCGCTCGCGGACTGCGATGTGCGCTTCGGGCACGGTGGGCACGGCGATCACACGCAGGCCCCGCACAAGTTCGCCGCGCAGGACAGCGGCGCGCAGGACAGTGCCACGCCGACGATCAAGTGCCCGTCGGTACGCGGCGCGCTGCCAGGAGTGCCGGCGCAGGCGATCGACGAGGTGGACCGGAACCTGGCTTTGCTGGACAAGCAGATCGCGGAGGCCAACCAGCGACTGGTCACCAGCAAGGGGCAGGGCGGGCCGAACTTCGTCGACAACGCGATCCTCGGGCCGTTGAAGGACAAGCGGATCGCGACCCTGGACCGGATCGCGATCGCGATCGGCCGAAACGCCCAGCGGCCGCAGGGGTTGGAGCGCCTCGCGCCGTGCGGCCTCAACGAGACCGGCGACGCGGGTGGGAACAACAACGGCGGCAACGACCCGGCCCTGGCTGCTCCCACAGGACAGAACCTCGAACTCGTCGGCAACAACGGCAAGATCGTGCGGCCCGCCCAGGTGAAGATCGAGTACCGCGGCAACGCGACCGGCAAGGTCACCGCCATGCCGAAGTTCCTCAAGATGATCACCGGTGATGCCAAGCCGACCAGCCGCGGCCCCGCCAACGCCCGTACGACCTGGACCTGCGGCGGGTTCGACGATCGGCTTTCCGACAAGTACGTCATCTGCCCGAACGGCAGCAAGGTCATGCGCGTGCACGACTTCGCCGGTTGCTGGGACGGTCAGAACACCGACAGCGCCAACCACCGCGACCACGTCCAGTTCGCGGACGAGCAGACCGGCGCGTGCCCGCAGGGCTTCAAGGCGATCCCGCAGCTGCGGATCACCATCGCTTACGACATCTCCCGCGAGGTGCAGGAGAAGGGGCAGTACCAGCTCGACGCGTTCCCCGAGGAGAACCACAACCCGTTCTCCGACCACAACGACTTCGCCAACGTCAACTCCGAGCAGACCATGGATCAGATCGTGAGGTGTGTGAACGAGGGACGGCGCTGCGGTTGACCGCTGCTGCGGGGGGCAGTAGCGAGGGCCGCGCCCCCTGCTCCGGCCGCCAAGGGGTCAGCCCCCGACGGCGACCGTGAGCGCCGCGGTGTGCAGCTTGCCGCCGTGCGAGAACTCCAGGAACAGGCGGTACTCGCCGCGTTCGGCGAACACTGCGCGGAACGTCAGCTCGCCGTTGATCAGCGGTGCGCCGGCCGGCTCCACGGGATGCAGGTGCGTCGCGGACAACAACATCGTGTGGAAGCCGGTCATGTGCCCGTTCGCGCCCAGGTGGGTTTCGAGCTTCTCGACCGGTGTGCCGTCCGGGGTGCGGATCGCGAGGCGCAGCGAACGCTCGCTCAGCAACGGGAGCGTGGCGGTCTCGTCGACGCGGGTCACCGTGTAGCCGGTGGCGGTGACGGTGCGCGCGTCCGGTGGCGGCACGGGTACGAGTGAGGTGTCGCCGGGCACGCTGAACGGCACGCCGAGCACCACGGGATGGCGGGGGTCCTTGGTGTCCAACGGGATGAACTCGGCGAACATGCGGTAGGCGCCGCCGTCGGGGAGGTCGACCGCCGTGTGCCAGGTGTCGCCGTCGAGCGTCGGGTGCACGTGCCGGAAGACGTTCATGTCGTCGCGCACGACGAAGAAGTGCATCTGCTTGGTCTGGTCGTCCAGGAACTGGGTCACGGGCTTGCCGTCGGCGGCGAGGATGCGGAACGCCACCGGGATCGCCGTTCCGCGGCCTTCGGGCATGACGACGCGTTCGAACCGGTAGCCACCCTCCACTTCGGACAGACCGTCGCTGTGGCTCGCGGGCACGACAGCGGCGGCCTGCTGGTGTTGCGAGTGCGCGGGGGCGGAGGTGGAGCGGAACAGCATGGTCCCGCCGCCGGCCACGACCAGGACGGCCACCAGCGCGAAGATCCAGTCGGTGAAGCTCAGTTTGCGCATCGTCCACCCCCACCGTTGGTGGGCCCGCCCCGGGCGGGGGGCCCCCCCCCGCGAGGAAAGGATATCAAAAAAAATAAAAAAAATAAAAC